>NZ_JAAKDE010000005.1 GCF_013664685.1 Capillibacterium thermochitinicola | reverse complement strand
GGGGGGTATTCATTCTTGCCGAATGTGAGGTTCCTCTTCTCTTTTTGTAAAGATATCTCCTCCATAAAATCTACAGTAATTTTACACTAACTACACAGACTCTTGAAGAAGGAGAAATAATGGTATTGAGTAGTATTTTAGTGTTATATTTAAATAAGAACGTTAAAGGTTTAGGGGAATATTTTAAAAAAACTCAGGATAAAGGGCTTTTTGTTGTCAGGGGCCGGGTAAATCAATGCGGGCGTAGGACTTGGGGGGATTTTCATGTGGGACAAATTAGAAGAACCATGGCAAGCATGTTTCGAGTTGGGGTGGACTTCATTTAAAAAAGGTTCTATTCCGATTGGGGCAGTGGTTGTCGATGTTAAAGGCAAAATCATTGCCAGAGGTCGGAATCGGCTTTATGAAAGCGAAAGAGAAGCGGGTGAAATCGCAGGGCATAAACTTTCCCATGCTGAGTTAAATGCTCTTTTGAAAGTGAATGAGTCTGATTATCCCAACATCCGTCAGTTTTCCTTATATTCAACCACGGAGCCTTGTCCTTTGTGTTTTGGTGCTTTGGTGATGGCTAACGTTAGAAATTTAAAATTTGCCGCTCGCGATCGGTATGCGGGTGGGACCAACTTAAACAATAAAAATAAATATATTGCCGGAAAAAACATCCATATTGCAGGTCCGTTTCCAGATTTAGAAAAAGTACAAATCACGCTTCACACTGCCTATGAATTAATCAAAGGCCATCATTCTGAAAGAATATTCGAGGCGTGGAAGATCGATTGTTTAGAAGCGGTTGAATCCGGGATAAAGTTATTCAGGGATAAGACATTACAGAAATTGAAAGAAAAGGATGCCCCTGTTTCAGAAGTATTTGAGTTGATTGGCGCAATACATAATATTAATTTATAATCCGGCAATAAAAGAGCGTTGCCACACATATTTCTTGTTTGGCAACGCTCCCTTTGTTTATAAACGTGTTTGCTGTTTTAGCCTGTTAGGTTTTCCATGCCCATTATTTTAACAGTCTTACCTCGCTTCCGTCTTCGCCTCGGGGATGCTTCCCGTCGCCAGTTTAATCAGGTAGAGGACGCCAAACAGCAGAACCAGCGAAACGGGCAGTACAACCCAGGCCGACGGGACGAAACCGGCCAAAATATAGCCGACAAAGGAAACAGCAGCCACCGTAATGGCGTAAGGCAGCTGGGTTGCCACGTGGTTGATATGGTTACACATGGCGCCGGTCGAAGACATAATGGTGGTATCGGAAATGGGCGAGCAGTGGTCGCCAAAAACCGCACCGGCCAGGGTGGCGGAGATCGAAATGATCAGCAGTTCCGGCTCCATCCCGATCGCCACCACGATCGGCAGCAGAATACCGAAGGTTCCCCAAGAAGTCCCGGTGGAGAAAGACATCCCGGAGGCGACGGCAAAGACAATCGCGGGCAGCAGAATCTTAAGCCCGGCGGCACTGCCTTCAAAGATTGCGCTGACAAACTCCTTGGCGCCAAGAAGATTAGTGATGCCGCTCAAAGTCCAGGCACAAGTAAGGATCAAAATCGCCGGAACCATCGCTTTAAAACCATCAGGGAGACACGCCATGCACTCATTGAAAGTAAGCACTTTCCGCAGGAGGAAATAAATAATAGTAAAGAGGAGAGCAAGCGCGGAACCCAGGGATAGTCCGAGCGAAGCATCGCAGTTGGCAAAGGCGTCCTGGATACTTGCCCCTTCGAGAATCCCGCCGGTATAGAGCATCCCCAGTATACAGAGGACGATTAGCACAAGGACCGGGATCACCAGGTCACGCACCTTCCCTTTGCCGGCCGAAACATCGCCATCCTGCCCCTCATAAGGACGATCGGGCGTGGTATAGAGATCCCCGCGTTGAATGGCATTCTCTTCATGTTTCCGCATTGGTCCGTATTCGATCCCAAGCAAGGTGATGAAAACGATCATGGTCAGGGTGAGGAGGGAGTAGAGATTGTACGGGATCGCCCGCACGAAAAGCTCGAACCCGTTATACCCTTCAACCACCCCGGTCACCGCCGCCGCCCAGGAGGAGATGGGGGCGATCATGCAGACGGGCGCCGCCGTGGCATCAACAATGTAGGCCAGTTTGGCCCGGGAGATCCGGTGCTTGTCGGTGATCGGCCGCATCACGTTCCCAACGGTCAGGCAGTTAAAATAGTCGTCAACAAAGATAAGCACACCCAGTCCGAAAGTGGCGAGCAGCGCCCCTTTCCGGCTGCGGATTCTTTGCCGTGCCCACTCGCCGTAAGCGGCCGAGCCGCCCGCCCGGTTCATCAGGCAGACCATTGTCCCCAAGATGACCAGGAAAATGAGGATGCCCACGTTCCAACTGTCGGCAAGAGAAGCGATAAATCCTTCCGTAAAGATGGACGTGTAGGCAGTAAGCAGATTGAAGTTGGCATAAAGCAAAGCACCGAAAATAATGCCGATGATGAGCGAACTGTACACTTCCTTAGTAATCAGCGCAAGGACAATGGCCACCAGAGGCGGAAGCAGCGACCAGAAGGTAGCGTAGACGGCGCTCTGGTACTCCTCGCCGGCCGCGTCCTCCGCAAGAGCCGGTAAGGCAAAGGCCAAGGCCATTGCGGCTACAACCAGTAGCAGGATGAGTAATCTTCTCCGGTTCATCATAACCCTCCCATTTTTGGTTTTTTTATAAAAAAAAAAACATGAAGCGTCGAGACGCTTCATGCAATTGCAATAGTGAACCACACGATAGCTCTCCACCCTAACAGTGACAGTCTGTTGCATATTCTGCAACAGCCCAGCATCGGCCCCTTCTGGCCGGAAACCGACACTTCGGCGGTTATTCTTTTCATCTGTTACTGTGCCAGACCATATATAACAGATTACTCGTAATAGACCGCGCCTCTATCGTTATTAAGGTTAATATAATTTTAAAAGACCTTGTCTTAAAGTATAGACAGCAACAACATAAAAGTCAAGATTAAACCGGCAGGAAAGTTCCTTTTTTACGCCGAAGATAATTGCAAGCACCATGCTGACGGATTATGGGATTATTATTGTAGCAGATTTGCAATAATTAACTAAAGAAAGAACGGTGTAGAGATGCAGCTGTTTCCCGAACTTCCCTGGCTGATCAAGATTCTGCTTTCCCTCGGCGTGATTCTCCTGACCAATCGTCTTCTGAAGAGTCTATCCCTGGCCATGACCAGTGGCGCTTTATTAATTGCCCTTTTCGCCGGCCAGTCCCCCGCCGAGATGCTCGCCATCGCCAGTCGTCCCCTGCTGACCTTCAAACACCTCACTTTTGTCATCGTCATCGCCCTAATTTACTGGTTGAGTATGCAAATGTCCGAAACCGGCCTGATGCGGGAGATGGTCGCCTTAATCCAAAGCCGCCTCTCCACCCGCGGTTCAATTTCGGCCCTGCCGGCCGTGATCGGTGTGCTACCAATCCCCGGCGGTGCGTTTTTTTCCGCACCACTGGTTGACACCTGTGATGAAGAAAAAAACGTCGATCCGGAATTAAAATCCGCCATTAACTTTTGGTTCCGGCATCCCTGGGAATTCTGGTCCCCGCTGTTTCCCGGCCCTCTCCTGGCGATGGAGATCGCGGGGCTTTCCTCGTTGGAGTTTCTCTTGGTCGGTTTTCCGTTAAGCCTGATTGCCGCCGGGGCGGGTTACCTTTTTCTCCTCCGGCCGATCCCCTCTTGCCCGCGGCCTGCCCCGCAGGGGCAAACCGGATTCTGGCGGCAACTGATCTTCCTGTTGTCCCCGATTCTAATTGTCATCGGGACCTACATCGTTTACCAGCTTCTCCCGGACACAATCCGGAGTAACAACCAATACATCCCGATCGGGATTGGGATCATCGGCGCCATCCTTTGGCTGCAATATTTCCGCCCGTTAACCGCCGCCCAGTGGCGGAAAATATTGGTCCAGAAGAAATTCCTGGTCCTGGCGGTCCAGATGTCGATGATCCAGGTCTACGGGGCCTTTATCGGGTCCAACCTGCCCGACGGAACCCCCTTGGTCGCCCGCTTCAGCAGCGAGCTGACCTCCTTTGGGATCCCCGTTTGGTTGATGATCATGCTGATTCCTTTTGTCAGCGCCTTAGCAACGGGACTTGCCGTCGGTTACATCGGCGCCAGTTTCCCGATTGTCCTCAGCTTGCTGGGGGCGGAACCCGGCTTCGGCACTTTGCTCTCTGCGATCGTTCTCGCACAGGGTTTTGGCATGATCGGACTGATGCTTTCTCCGGTTCATGTCTGTCTGTTGGTCTCCAACGAGTATTTTGAGACCGGGCTCACGCCGACCTTGTCCAAACTCATCAAACCCAGTCTCCTGGTGCTCGGCGGCACGGTTCTGTATTACCTGTTTTTTTACTATCTTATTTAAATCCTAAAAGCCGAAACCAACATTCAAACAGATCCGGGAAAGGGATACTTTTACTTTTTCCGATGTGTCATCCCATACATCGACTACAGTGCCTGAGCCGCTATTTGCTGTATACAAAACCTCCGCTCTTACATTGGGATACCCGGGAAGACGGATCCCGGCCCCCAGGGCATAATACAGACCATGCAAATTTGCGTTATTATCACCATCGTCGTACAACATTAGGTTATAGCCAAAATGGCCCGTGAGGTAGGGGAGACCTTCAATTGTCAAGGGATAGTAATTCAGTAAAAGAAAGAAGGGAAAACAAATACTTTCTTTTTCATGGAAGCTGTAATAGTCATCATCTTCTTCAAATTCGCCACTCAACTGTAATGCCACCCCATAACCCAGTTCAAAGTCTTCGTTAATTTCCAAGGCCCTTTCGAACCAAAAAGCAACGGACCCCCCCAGATCGAACTTCGCTTCACTTCCCGATGCGGCAGTAGTCACCTTACCAGCAGCTAGATACCCTACTTTGAAAATGTTGTCTTCAGCCAATGCTGTACTACTGCTCAAGAGTAATATGCTTAAGCAAAAAACCATAATCTTCAAGGATTGCCTTATCGCCTTTTTCATAAGCTTTCCTCCATTTTCTATTTAATTCCTCGCGCTTAACTTTTCCCCGCTGGAAGTTACTTTTATAAAGTCTCGATAAAATAGAACCTTTGGTCGCCTGCTTTTAGCTTCGTATATTTTTCATCCCGCCCGACAAAAAACTTGATTCTGGTCTCCGTTTGCAAAGAATCCGGATGCAACACCAACAACTCGGTTTCGGAGACGATCATTACTCTGTTTTCCTCGCCGACCACCGCAATCCGGTCCGTTTTCTTCTCGAAACTATGCACCAATTTCAGCTCTTGATCCACCAGTTCATAGATTTTTTTACCGGTGAACACCAGTGTTTTCAAGGTCGGTTTGGTTATTTGGTAGATACCCAAAGCCGGTTCCGGAGTCACAATATACTTTTGCGGTCGAAAACTACGGTCATAGACCGTTATATCATTGCTCATCCGGTTATAAACGTAAAATCTTGTCAGATCGGCGTTCGTGCTGACCCTTGTTAACGCATCCTGCGGACGGCTCAACATCGTTCTAAATAAATAGGCCACCTTCCCCCAGGTCCGGCCGGACAACACTTTGCGTTCCACCTTATTCCGTTTGAGGTCATAAAACTTTACTTTCCCATCTCTTACCGAATATATCAAGGCCAGATCCGAGTCGGGTAATTTGCGGAAACTATACGGCGATTTCTTATACAGATTACTGCCGGTATGATATGTAACCATTTGTTTTGTTTGATAGTCGATCCAGGAGAGCTTATCTTTATGTAAAATGTATAACTTGTCCTCTTCCGGGTAGTAATCAAAATCCAGTACTTCCTCCGTTAATACTTTGCTTTCGACCCCATCTTTCGTGATCTTTAAAAAGTGGGAGTTTGTTTTTAGGCCACTCTCCGGCGTTTCGTAGTGGATGATATATACTTTGTCCTCGGGGAACCACTGCCAATAGATACTGCGTTTGTCAACGTCGTATTTCTCCAGGGGCTTTTGTTCCTGTAAATCCATAAAAACGACGGAACCTTCGCCCAATTCAAGATAACGCTTAAACTGTCCATTGGAGAAATTGACGTTTACTTTCCAGTCCTGACAGATTAAAACCCCTCGATCCTTGCTTAATAGCCGCAAACTCAACGGGGGATTATCCAAAGGCGTACTGGCTTTTACTTGTAGATCACCTATATTAACCGTTAGAAGCTGGGGTTGCCCGGAGATTTTTTGTTTATTACGACTAAAGTCGATCCGATCAACATTATCCAAGAGCAAATATACCTGACCGAGCTCTTGGTTAATCGCAATTTGGTTAACCTTTACGGTTGAAGCCGGCAGCTCCACAGTTTGGCAGGTCATCTCCGGAATATTGTAATGAAGCAGCTCAAAGCCACTGTCTTTCTCAGCAGAAACGCGGTAGGTAATGAAAAAGTGCCGGCGATCTTCTGTATATTCCCAATTAAAGGGCGCATAACCGATGTCAACCACATCCTCGGTGCGCCCGGTTTTAACATTAAAAAGAATTAACCGCCCTGCAATACTTGCTCTCTTCTCATTTGTTTTTTTAAAGAGATTGGCCAAAAGGTTACTTTCGGTCCCATCTTCCGATTTTTCCGGTCCATAAATAGCCAAATACTTATCGGGATCGGATGTTTTCATTAATAAGTCGGGGACCTTTTCCAGATCCATTTTTTCTGTGAAGTTCAAATCATCTTCATCCATAAACAGGATTTTATTTTCTTCCGCATCAAATAAAAAATATTCGGAAGCGAAAGCCATACTTGGCCAGAGAAAAACAATAAAGAGCATAAAAGTGAAAATTCTGAGCGTAAGTTTTTTCAAATTTTATGCCTCCTTTTGTTTTAAGATATATATAGTTTCGAGGTTATTTCGCAATTGCCTGCAGGTTTTTGTGAATTTTATATATAAATTATATAGTACTGTATATTACATCAAGGAGGAAATATAATGAAGATTCGCTCGCAGGGTAAAATTGCCGTTCTCTGCCTTGTTTTTTTGCTTCTAAGCTTGTCCGCAAATGCTTTAACGACAGAAGAATTCCCTTTACATCCCATCGATAAGGACCGGCCTTTTAGTTTGGAACTTAAAGAAGACGAGGGGCAGAAATGTGAACTGAGAATGGTCAGAGTAAAAGGTAATGCCAAAATTGCGAAACCTCCACAGATTGACGCCAATGTTCTTTATTATGCCGAGGCAAAACTGGGAAACCCGGCAAAAGTCTATGGTCTTCTCGTTGATTTAGAGGGGGAAAAGAAACAAATCTGGGTTGATGCGGATGCCGATCTTGATTTTGCGGAAGAACGCGGTTATGAACTATTTAAGAGCGACCGCTACCCGGGCCTCAACGTTTATTATGCGCCGATGCCCCTCAGCTTTAATGTAACGTACAAAATCGCCGATGAAGAATATAGCATCCCTGTTTCCTTTGACTTGCCCTATCTCATTGTTGCCCGGGCCGGCTATCATGATTTTCTTTTGTTAAGGACAAGAACATGGTTGGCGGGTCATCTTTATATTGAGGACGAAGAAATCCCCATTGCCTTGGTTGACACGGATTTTAACGGATGCTTTAATGACCCGCAAGATTTACTGTTTTTGGATACCAATTATGATCTGAATTTCTCGGCTGCGGAGTCCCTGACGATTAAAAGGGCCGCGAAACCACGGATCAAACCCGGCATCAAAGTGGAACTCAATTTTAAAGCAGTTCCTAAAAAAATAATCGTCCAGTATTAGCTCCAAGCTACGCGTGTTAAATAAAACAGAGTCAAGAATTTGGCTTGGATTTTAATTAAAAGAAAAGGGTTGATAAAATGCGTTCCTTTTGGAAAATCCGGGCTTGCCTTTTACTGATCATCGTAACGCTCCTCAGCCCCATCGTCCTGGGGGCGGAAGGGGATTTTACGGAGCAGACCTTCCCAAACGGAATTAGATTCGTTTACAGGCAGATTCCCAAGGCCAAAAAAGTTGCCGCCCGGATCATCGTCCCGGTCGGTTTTCTCCATGAGCCCCAGGAACACCTGGAAATCACCCATCTGGTGGAGCATTTGGTTTTTCGCGGCAATGGCGAAGTTACTTTATCGGATTCCCCCGATTTGACGGATAAAAAAGGCAATACTTATAATGCCTTTACCACCTTAAACCGGACGGAATATGTATTGGAATCGACTCCCGAAAACCTGACCGAAGCTTTGTCCTTCTTTATGGATCTCATTCTCCATCCGGCCTTTGACCCGAGTGACATTGAAAAAGAAAAAAAGATCGTCACCATTGAGAGAGCGATGCGCTCAACACCGGGTAATGTGTTTTTAACGTATCTAAACCACTTGACCCAAAACCAGCTGGATTCAAAGATCCACGCCATTGACCGCCAGACCCTTCTGGCTTTCCATCATCAATACTACTCAACCGACCAGTTAACCGTGATCATCACCGGTAACTTCAATAAAGATGAAATTGCCGGTTATCTGGCTTCCCTCCCTAAACCGGATAAAGAAACCGCCCGAAAAAACCATCTCCGTCCAACCAGTCCCCTCGACAAAGATATCATTTTGGAGGATTATTTACCGGGCGAGAAATACCGGCTGTTGTTTGGGATTAATCTAAAAAAAATGAAAGGGAAGGACCTGGTCATCGCCAAAACCCTCCCCTATATCCTGACCTTCGAATCACGCCAGTATGATTATGTTACAAACCGTCCCCTCGACTACGATATTTATCTTTTCACCCTTGGCGAGGATTTTTACTTAATCTTTGAATACAAAGATGTTCAAGAAGAATACACGCCAGAGATTAGTAAGTGGCACGAACGAAATATTAAACGATACTATAACTACCTGAAAGCAAAAGATTTTTCTCAATTCACAAAAGCCTTGTCCACGAGTCTGGAGAAAACACTGAAACTAACCGAATCTTCGCCCATCCTTTTAAATGAGTATTACGCAAAATTAATCTTCGAACCGACTACTATTTCCAAGGCGGATCTGGCAACAATTAAGCGCTTATCCTCCAATGATCTGAAAAAATTCGTCGAAAACTACTTGGCCGACCAAACCTACCATAAAGTCGTAATAAAAGCCAATTAATCAATAATTAAAAGGATTGTGATTAGATGAAAACGCATCCACATTTTTCTGTCCGGAAAGGCCTTTTCTTGGCCGTCCTTATTTTAAGCACTACCCTGTGCTGTCCCTTGACAATTTGGGGTTCTTCCACCCGGCGGGTTGACCCCTTAGTCGTCTCAAAACTTGATCCCATCTCCAAAGAAGAGAATTATGAATACGTAACAATGATCCTGAAAACCGGGTATGGGCATGAACCCAGCGAAAAACGGGGACTGAACACCCTCACCAATGAATTGGTCTACCTGTTGCTTCGTAACACCCGCGCCCTTGAGGTGAACTACTATCCTTTTGCGGAATACACGATCTTTACCTTTGTCGTCTGGCGGGATGATTTCGCCGCTTTCTGCGCCGAGCTTGATGCCCTCATTCGTCTGGATACTCTTTTACTTTACGACCTGTGTAATGAATTAATTAATCAGCATATCCACACAGCAAAAACCCCTTTTGTAACGGGCCAATCTATTTTGTATGAACTCCTTTACGGACCGGATCATCCTTACCTCAATAGATTCAAAGCAGACTATTCCAAACTGGATATCAATGAAGTCAATACGTGGTTTCGTGAAATTTATAAGCCCAACAATATAGTGATTTCCACCACCTCGGAACTGCCGGAGGACTTCCTGAAGAAGCCCAGTGGCCGCGATTTACAGAAAAGAGTCCTTAACCCGGAAATTCCACCAAGTTTGGCCACAGACCCTGTTTACCGGTTTACCGATGCCCGTGCCCCCGTCAGCACCATTTTTATAGCTTTCCCCGGACCAAAACCCGAGGAGGACGGTTTTTTTGTCAGCCGGATTATCCAAAAATACCTCCAACATCAACTTTGGTCCAGACTCAGGCAGGAACGCGGTTACTGCTACGATCTTCAGGTCAGTTATTCGTATCTGAATGAACCGACCGCCCCAAACATAACGATTGCATTTCAAGTCCTCCCGGAGAATACGGAACCGGCCATCTACGAAGTTTTTAATTTACTGGAAGAACTGGAAAGGGAACCGCTTACTCCGGAAGAAATCCGGTATTTCGTTGAGCTGGAAGAAAAATCCCAGGATAAAAACTATTCAACACCAAGTTTCTTATCTTTGATGGACGCCATTGGCGCTCAACTGGACCTAACTTGGGCAACCGATTATGACCAATATAAATCTGAACTGCAAAAAATCAGCAGTAATGACATTCTTAATTTTGCCCAAACTTATTTAAAGAATTGGCGGTTATCAGTGGTTGGTCCAGACGTAGCAGAGCTGAATACCAATTTCATGTTAAAAGGCAACGCCGGGGACTAACGACGATAAGGTTGCCGGAAGGCTGCCCGCCGCGCTTGGGCCTTCCTTTTTTTTGCCTGTTTCCGGGCGATTAATTCTTCCTCTTCCTCCACCCAGTCGATCTCTTCGTCCGCACCAATGGCGGTCTCCCCCTTGAGTCTCACCACCGTCTCCCCCGGATTCGGCGGGGTATAAGGGGAACCGTCTTCGCCACGATAGACGGCTTCCACATAGGTACGGGCAAACTCTGATTCTTCCAGCCACCGGCGGACAAAAGACTTGAGGACCGGAAAGTAGGCGCTGTGTTTGCCTTGGCCGTGGATGATGCGGACCACTCTTTCGCCGTATTGAAAGGCGCTTAACAGCCGCCGTTCCAATGTTTCCTCTGCTTCTTCCCGTGTTATTCCGTGCAGGTCGATGGTTTCCATTCTCTTT
Organism: Capillibacterium thermochitinicola; assembly: GCF_013664685.1. Taxonomy (NCBI): domain Bacteria; kingdom Bacillati; phylum Bacillota; genus Capillibacterium; species Capillibacterium thermochitinicola. The sequence goes on along the minus strand of NZ_JAAKDE010000005.1, from coordinate 35,021 downwards.
CTGTCTCCTCCGGGCAGTTCTTTTTAGTCGAGTTCAGGCACTGATCTTCCAGAATGTTCCGGCATTAATGTCTATAGAGGTTCATTTAATAAGTTTTTTATGTCTTCAATCGTTAAATTTTTAAAGCTGGTCACAATCAAATCGGCTTTGGACAAATCTTGCCGGCCGGAGTTTTTATTCTGAAACCCGATACACCTCATCCCGGCTGCTTTGGCGGCCAGAACTCCATTTCTGGAGTCTTCTATTACCAAACAGTCCTCCGGTTGTAAGCCCAGCAGTTTTGCCGCCGTAAGAAAAATTTCCGGATCCGGCTTTCCTTTGGAGACCGCCTCGCCATTGACAAAGACTTCGATATATTGATCAAGGCCAAACTGGTTTCTAACCGTTTCGACCGCCCGTTCGTTATTGGAGGAGGCCAGGCCCAATTTATAACCGTTATTGCGCAAAGCGGCCATGAAATCCAATACATTGTCCACCAAGGGGATTTGTGGGATGGTTTGGATAAACCTTTCCCGGCATATATTGATCAATTCTTCCACCGAAAGTTTGAGGCCAAATTGTTCTTTTATTGTGCTCCACATCTGGACATCAGTAGTTCCCATAAAATCCTCGGGCTTTAACTTCGCATAATCGCCACCGGCTTCTTCAATAATTTCTTTTTCCAGTTTAACATGGATAGGCTCACTGTCGATGATCACGCCGTCCATATCAAAAATTACACCTTTTACACCAGTCAACAGAGTGTCCCCCTCATATAAGTTCTTTAGCTGTTATAGCTGTTACTTAAGTTAGTATCAATTGATATCATATCATAAAGAACAAACACCACGAACGTTATTAAAGGAAATTTTATATTGACGCGGTGAATGCAACCAAGTTGGCAGTTAAAAAAGGAAAACCCAACGGGACTCCGAAATGGTATGTTGCTTCAAAAAAAGGGGGTAGGCGATGGCTAAACACCGATGAAATTCTTGCGGTTTATAGTTAAACTTATGCAAGGGAAAAAGATAAATTCAAGGAGGGAGATTAGATGTCCTTTTTAGAACTCACAAAGAAGAGATATTCGGTCCGGAAATTCAAAGACCAACCCGTGGAACGGGAAAAGCTGCTCCAGGTCCTGGAAGCAGCCAGGAATGCCCCTTCGGCCTGCAATTTACAGCCCTGGCACTTCATTGTGGTTACTGAGGAAAAAATGAAAAACGAAGTCGCTGCGACTTACCCAAGGGATTGGTTTAAAAAGGCGCCGGTTGTGATTGTTGCCTGCGGTGATCATGCCGTCTCCTGGAAAAGGGTGGACGGTAAAGACCACTGCGATGTAGATCTGGCCATTGCCATTGAACATCTGACCTTGGCCGCTGCTGAACTGGGTCTAGGGACCTGTTGGGTCTGTGCCTTTGATGCCAAGCGCTGTCATGAAGTGCTAGCTTTACCGGACAATCTTGAGGTAATTGCCCTGATCCCACTGGGTTACCCGGATGAGGAAACAATTCCGGAGAAAAAAAGAAAAAGTCTCGAGGAGATTGTTACCTGGAAATAGACGTGCTCCGCATCACGTTCGGTTACCGACGTCCATCATGCTTCCTTGAACGAGTAGGTTGGTAAGGAAGCGGATCGACCCCTCAGGTTATTACATCCTCAGGGGTCGTTAACAATCTCCCTAATGGTGGGTTAGGAGTGACAATCGCCGCTCCTCGGCAAAGAACGTGGCGACGCTCCGCTCCGTCCGCGCCCGGTCCGGTTGTTTGAACCCGAGGAGCGAATGGATCTGCTCCCAGATGATATTAAAGTCCTTTGCTTCGGGAGAGCGGGGACGGGCCAATTGGTTGGTGATCACCGCTTTGATCCGGCCCGGGTTGGCTTCGAAGACCACGATCCGGTCGCCGAGAACAATCGCTTCTTCAATGTTATGGGTGACAAAGAGGATGGTCACCCCGGTCTCCTCCCAGATCCGGATCAACTCCTCCTGCAGGGTTAGGCGGGTCATCGCGTCCAGGCTGCCGAATGGTTCATCCATCAGCAGGATCCTTGGCCGGACGGCGAGGGCGCGGGCAATCGCGACCCGTTGCTTCATTCCCCCGGACAGTTGATGGGGATAGAAATCGGCAAAACCGGTCAACCCCACCATCGCCAGGTAAGTCCGGGCCATTTCCCGCCGCTCGGCCCGGGAGGCGCCCATGCCGGTTACTTTGAGGGCAAACATAATGTTCTCCAGAACCGTAAACCACGGGAAGAGCTGCTCGAAGCATTGAAAGACCATCATCCGCTCCACCCCGGGTCCGGTGATCTCCCGGCCATTCAGACTGACTCGGCCATTGGTCGGTTTTTCAAAACCGGCTATGCAGCGCAGCAGGGTGGATTTGCCGCAACCCGAGGGCCCGATCAAGTTGACAAACTCGCCGCTTTTCACCGTTAAGTCAATCTGTTCCAAAGCGTTTACGCATTTACCACCGGCAAAAAAAGTCTTGTCTAATTTTTCGATGACCAGTACTTCCGGTTCGAACATTTTCGATCAACCCCTTATTCTGAGGTCATTCCCCAGCGTCTAACCGTGCGCCGTTCGACCTCTTCGAAGCACAGACGTTCCACCAGCAAACCGATGAGGATAATGAGGATCATGCCCGCAAAGACACTGGGGATCTCCATGAAAAAGCGTTTCTTGTAGATGAACCAACCCAGTCCGCCCTCCCCGCCGGAGGCCCCAAAAACCATCTCCGCGGCGACCGAAGCCTGCCACGCGCGGGCCCAGCCCACCCGGAGCCCGGTCAGGATATGGGGGAAGGCCCCGGGCAGCAGAATGGAGCGGACCAACTGGATTCCTTTTAACCCTAGGTTGCGACCGACTTCGATCTGGGTCGTTGGTACCGACCTGAGACCCGTGTGCAGATTGGCGATGAGCGGCCAGAGGGAAGAGAACCAGATCACCGCGACAATCGACCGGGACCCGGTCCCCAGCCAAAGAATAATGATCGGCAGGATCGCGATCCCGGGCAACGGGTGCAAAACAGCCATTAGGGCTTGCACCCAGTCGGAGAGGAGAGGGAAGAGCATTGCCCCCGTGGTCACCAGAGCGGCGGTGACCACGGCCAGACCAAGACCCAACCCGATAATGTACAGGGAAAAAACCACTCTTTGCAAAAGTTCGCCCCCGCTCAATTCCGCCCACAAGTGGATAAAAACCTGACTCATCTTGGGAAAGAGGAGGGGAGGGAACCATCCGGTCCAGGCCAGCAGCTCCCAGCCAATCAGCGCGCCAATAATGAATATTACCTGGTTAAGAGTCTTTTTTCTTTGCGTTATTCCTGCCCTTTCCTTCACCATAAGCCCCTCCCTGACTTACCATCATTAACTTTCAGCAGAAAGATCCCGGCGCCCGGCCGGCCTCCGTCCAAACACGGAAGGCTTCCCCCATGGACGCTAGTCACCCCTGGCCGCCCGCCGAAGTTTGCCTGCCACTTACTACTGGCACTTAATACTGAATCCGCTCAATCTCCGACGGACCGCCCGCCCGGCTCCCGATGATCGCCAAGACATTATCGAAGGCGATCTCGGCCAAACTGGCCGGGGCCCGCTTGATGTAACCGGCTTTCGCCATAAACTCCCCAAACCCCATCAGGCCATAGGGGGCGGTGGTGTAATTCATCCCTTCCCAGTTCAGATACTCCAGCGTTTTTTCGGGCGTAAGCCCAAATTCCGGGGCCAAAAGCTTAGCCGCCGCTTCCTTGTTATTGTTGATCCAGGCCATCGCCTCACCGATAGCGTTGACAAAACTGCTGTAGACTGCGGGACGACGGTCATAGAAACGCTGCGGCGCCACACCGACGTTGAAGTTGAAGGGATGCCCGAAAATCGTCACATCATCGATGACCAGGTGACATCCAGGTTGGGAGAGTTCTTCAAATAAGTAGGGGGGTGTGGTGAAATGGGCTTTGATCCCTTTCTTCGAGATCAAGGCGGCGGCACCATCCGGGTGGGGCATCGCGACGATGTTATTGTCAAGCGCCGTCGGGGAACCCAGTTCTTTTTCGGCCGCCATGGCCAGGAGAATATGTTGGATGCTGCCGGGGGAAGGGACGGCGATTTTATCCTCCGGCTTGAAATCCTTCAGGCTTTTGATGTTCGGGTCATTGGTTACCAGGCCAATCGGCACAATCACAAAACCGCAAACAATCTTCCAATCACAGCCTTTATCCCAGCCGATTAGAAAGGGAGGGATGCCCATGAAACCGACATCCACCTCACCGGAGATTAAGGCCTCGCGCACCGCACCGCCGGAACCATACTCCTTCCAAACCGGTTTCAAACCGTACCGTTCAAAGGTCTTCCGCGCTTTGGCCACCATTAAAGGGGCGTACACCAGGCCGAATTGACCGGCAATCTTGATTTCTTCGGCCGGCGCCCCGTGAACTTGCGGAACCAAGGCCGCACTGGCGATTAAACTTAAACACAAGAGAAGCAGGACCGTTTTTCGCATGCCAAACCTTTTCCTCCTTTTTGCCTATGCTTCGCCCATCGCCGCCAACGCCAACGGGCAGTTATCACCGGGATAAATTATGAAAAAACCCGCCACAATGTGCGGGTTTTTGTATACAAAGAAATGTTTTAAATTTGCCGAAGAGTCTCTATTTCCCGAAGGCCTCCTTGACTTTGTCGATGAACCCTTTTTCCGGAAGGCCCACTTCTTCCCCGAAGGCTTCGGCCACTTGGCGGATGGCCTCCCGTTGGGCGTGGTTCAGTTTGGTCGGCACTTCAATCCGGACCCGGACCAATTCGTCGCCCCGGCCGCTTCCGTTCAGGTAGGGAATGCCTTTCCCGCGGATGCGGAACAAGGTCCCCGGTTGGGTCCCTTCGGGAATCCGCAAAGTCGCCGTTCCTTCCAAAGTCGGCACTTCGATGACAGCCCCCAAAGCCGCCTGGGCGAAACTGATCTTATGCTCGAGGATGAGATCATTCCCCGTCCGTTTAAAGAAGGGATGGGGTTTCACCGTAATGTAGACGTAAAGATCACCCGGGGGTCCGCCGCGCTCACCGGCTTCGCCTTCGCCGGCCACCCGGAGACGGTGTCCCGTATCAACACCGGCGGGAATATTAATCTTGATCGTACGGACCTGGCGGACCCGCCCACGGCCGGCACAGGTCGGGCAAGGAGTCTCAATCAGCTTCCCTTCGCCCTGACAACGGTCACAAGTGCGGACGGTGGAAAAGCGGCCGAACATGGTATTCTGCACCGACTGGACTTGCCCGCTGCCACCACAGGTCGGGCAGGTCTTGATGGGCGTACCAGGTTTGGCCCGGTTGCCATGGCAAGTGGAGCAGATTTCCGTCCGGGGGACCTTGATGGTGGTCTCTTTCCCGAAGGCCGCATCCTCAAATTCGATCCTCAGGTCGTAACGCAAGTCCGCGCCCTTCTGGGGTCCGGTTCTTGACCGCCGGCCACCGCCCCCGAAGAACATATCAAAAATGTCGCCAAAACCCTCAAACGTAAAGTCGCCAAAACCACCCGGCCCGGTCCCGGCGCCAAAGCCCGGGTCGGTCCCGGCATGACCGAACCGGTCGTAGGCCGCCCGCTTCTGCGGATCGCTCAGTACTTGGTAGGCTTCGTTGATCTCCTTAAATTTCTCTTCCGCCTGCGGGTCATCTTTATTAACATCGGGATGGTATTTCCGGGCCAGCTGCCGGTAGGCCTTTTTTATCTCCTCCTCACTGGCCCCGCGCTCCACCCCCAGCACTTCATAATAATCTCTTTTCGCCATGGTTAACCACTCTTCCGCATTTTGATCACATCTGCCTTGGCCTTACCATTTTATTATTTATCGTCTTTGATCTCGTAGTCGGCATCAACCGTAGGTCCCTCTTCATTGGTTCCCGCCGATCCCGTCTGGTTCTGGGCTGAACCCGTCCCCGTCCCGGCGGCCTGGTGATAGATGGTGGCCGAGAGTTCATGGAGTTCTTTCTCCAGTTTCTCCTTCTTCTCCCGGATCAGGTCGTAGTCTTCGCCCGCCAAGGCCTTCGTCAGTTCTTCTTTGGCCTGTTTGATCTTTTCGACCCGGTCGGCGGGGGCTTTATCGCCGAAATCTTTCAGGGTCTTATCGACCGAATAGACCAGGCTGTCGGCTTCGTTCTTCAACTCCACTTGTTGCCGGCGTTTTTTATCTTCCTCGGCGTACTGCTCCGCCTCTTTCATCATCCGGTCGATCTGTTCTTTCGTCAAACCACTGGAAGTGGTAATCGTCACTTTCTGTTCTTTACCGGTGCCCAAATCTTTCGCCGAGACGTGGACAATGCCGTTGGCATCAATATCAAAGGCCACTTCAATCTGGGGAACCCCCCGCGGGGCCGGCGGAATCCCGTCCAGCCGGAACCGGCCCAGGGTAACGTTGTCTTTGGCAAATTCCCGCTCGCCCTGGAGAACGTGGATGTCAACGGAGGTCTGGTTGTCGGCCGCCGTCGAGAAGATCTGCTTTTTCGACGTGGGAATCGTGGTGTTCCGTTCAATAATCCGGGTGAAGACGCCCCCGAGGGTCTCAATTCCCAGCGAAAGCGGGGTAACGTCCAGTAAGACAATGTCTTTTACTTCGCCGGCCAGCACCCCCGCCTGGATGGCCGCTCCAATGGCCACCACCTCATCGGGGTTGACGCCTTTAAAGGGCTCTTTCCCGGTCAGCTTCTTCACCAGTTCCTGCACAGCCGGGATCCGGGTCGAACCGCCCACCAGAATAACCTTGTCAATATCGCCCGGGTTCAAACCGGCGTCGGCCAAAGCCCGTTTCGTCGGTCCGGCGGTGGCTTCGACCAAATCGGCCGTCAGTTCTTCAAACTTCGCCCGGGTCAGGTTCATATCCAAGTGCACCGGTTGGCCGTCAACGGCCGTAATGAACGGCAAGTTAATATTGGTGGTCAACACCCCGGAAAGCTCAATCTTGGCTTTCTCGGCTGCTTCCTTCAGCCGCTGCATGGCCATGCGGTCTTTGGAGAGATCGACCCCATGCTCGGCCTTGAAGTTGTCAACCATCCATTTGATAATGCGCTCGTCAAAATCATCCCCACCCAAGCGGTTGTTCCCGCTGGTGGCTTTCACTTCAAAGACCCCGTCGCCCAGCTCGAGAATGGAAACGTCAAAGGTCCCGCCGCCAAGGTCAAAGACGAGCACCGTATGGGCGTCGGATTTGTCCAGGCCATAGGCCAGGGCTGCCGCCGTCGGTTCGTTGATAATCCGCAGGACCTCCAGCCCGGCAATAGCCCCGGCGTCTTTCGTCGCTTGCCGTTGGGCGTCGGTAAAGTAAGCCGGAACGGTAATCACGGCTTTATCGACCTTTTCCCCGAGATAAGCCTCGGCGTCGGTCTTGATCTTCCGCAAAATCATCGCCGAAATCTCCGGCGGCGTGTATTCCTTATCATCAATCTTTACTTTATAATTCGTTCCCATATGCCGTTTGATGGAAATCACCGTCCGGCCGGGATTGGCAACCGCTTGCCGTTTGGCAATCTGCCCGACGAGCCGTTCCCCGTTTTTCGAGAAAGCCACCACGGAAGGGACGGTTCTGCCTCCTTCGGCGCTAGGAATGATAACTGGTTCGCCGCCTTCCATCACGGCAGCGCACGAGTTTGTAGTACCAAGGTCAATCCCGATCACTTTTCCCATCGACTATTACCTCCTACCATCATCAAAACTTATAAAAACTATATATCTATTCTTTCTCTTTCCCGCTTACCGATTCCGGAGCCGCCGCAACCTTGACCAAAGTCGGGCGGATCGTCTTTTCGCCGAATAGGTAACCTTTTTTGATCTCTTCGAGAATGGTGTTTTCCGGTTGTTCCGAGGGCTCCCGCATCAAGGCTTCATGCAGCTTAGGATCGAACATCTCACCAACAGCAGGAATGGGCTTTAAGCCCACCTCGACCAAAACACCTAAAAACTGACGGAAGATCATCTCCACCCCGGAGCGCCATTTGTCGGGCTCCCCGGTCGCCTTCAGCGCCAGTTCCAGATTGTCCAGGACCGGAAGAAGCTTCACCAGCAGCTCTTCCTTCCCACTGTCCGCCGCCTCCAGTAACTCCTTCCGGGTGCGCCGTTTATAATTGTCAAAATCGGCAAGTAACCGCCGATAACTCTGGAGATACTCTTCTTTTTCCCGTTCCAGTTCTTCGATTTTCTTATGTAAGGCTTCAAGCTCCGCCCGCGCGGCGTCGGCGTCAACCTGGCCGGCTGGGCCGGCACCAGCGTCCGCGCTCTCCTGGGGTGGCGCCGCCGTTTCTTCCGTCGTTTCCTGGGCCTGCTCCTGTTTTAAAGCAACATCCGCATCTATCTCAACGTTGTTTTGCTTTACCAACCTATAACCACCTCCATAATCTTAAAAAAGAGAAAAGGCCCCGCGGTGCCTTTTACGACTTGGATAGATACTCGCTCAGGCTCTGGGCGATAAATTCAACCACCGAGACGACGTGGGCATAGTCCATGCGGGTCGGGCCCAGGACACCGATGGTGCCGACGACCCGTCCGCCGATTTCGTAGTTGGCGGTAATGATACTGCATTCATGGACTGCTTCTTCCGGGTTCTCCTCCCCGATGGAGATCCTGAGCCCCGGATGGCGCGACGAAAGGAGCCGGTACAACCGGTCTTCCTCCTCCATCAGCTCCATTAGTAGTTTGAACTTTTCGACCTCTTTAAACTCCGGATGTTCCAAAATGTTAATAATTCCGTCAAGATAAACCCGTTCCTTCTCGCTGGTATCCAGGGTGCTCAGGAGGAGGGTAATCGCCTGTTGGAAGGAGCTGTCCTCGGTTTTAATCTCCTCTTTCAATTCATTTAAAAACGACGATTTTAGGCTGGCAAACGGCCGGCCCCGAAGTTTTTTGTTCAAGCTATAAGAAACCCGGTCGAGATCGGCTTGGGTGATCGGACAATCGACGGCGATTACCTTCTTCTCAATGATCCCCATGTCGGTCACGATCAGAACGAGAATATCGTTAGCACTTAACGAAATCAACTGCACATGTTTGAAGATGGACGGTTGTAACGTCGGCCCAAGCATCAGGGAAGGATAACGCGTCAATTGCGCAAGAATCTTCACGGTTTGCTGCAGAATTGTATCCAACTGGCGGGAACGATCCTCAAAATATAACCGGATGAGTTCTTGTTCTTCTTCGTTCAAAGTCTGTTGTTGCATCAACATATCCACATAATAACGGTAACCCCGCTGAGAGGGGATCCGCCCCGCCGAGACATGAGGTTGCTTCAGATAGCCGCTCTCCTCCAGATCGGCCATTTCATTGCGGATGGTCGCGGGACTTAGCCCCAGATTATACTTGCGAGCAATTGTTCTGGACCCAACCGGTTCCGCCGATTCAATGTAGTCATCGGTGACTACTTTTAAAATTAACTCCTTTCTTGGATCCAGCGGCCTCTGAGTCATTTTTGCTCACCTTCTATACACTCTCCTTACCAAGAGAACACCACTGCTTATTGTTAGCACTCCCGAATGACGAGTGCTAATCTACCTAAAAAATATCACCATCCTCACCCTTTGTCAAGGGCAAAGAGGTTAAAGTCTTTGCCCGAACGCCAATCTTCCGTAAATTCGCTCCCGCTCCCTCCGCTACTCACAGTAAAGGCGCCAAAAGTTTGGTCAGCACTTGATTACTGACGAGCATGCCCCGGGGGGTCAGCCGGTAGGTGCCTGCTGCTTCCCGGAGAAAACCGCCGTCCAACAGGGGCTGCACCCGTTCACCCAAAACCTGAGCCAGGGAGACCCCCCAACGACTGGCGAAAGCCTCCGGATCGGGACCGGTGGTGAGGCGAAACCCCAGTATTAACATCTCCGCCATCGCTTGCCGGGGCGTGAGGGGTTCCACCATGCCCGTCGGTTCCGTCCCGGCCGCCACGGCGGAAAGATACGCTTCCAGGTTATCGAGGTTGACCCAGCGGTGTCCGGCCACGGTGGAAACCGCCGCCAAACCCAGCCCCAGGTAATCCTGGTATCGCCAGTAAATCAGGTTGTGCCGGCACCGGTAATCGCCACTCGCGGCTTCGCCCGCCCGGGGACGTCGGGCAAAGTTGGAGATCTCGTACTGTTTATAGCCGGCCGCCGGCAGGATCCGGGTATTGGCCATGAACATCGCGCTCACCTCGTCATCGGTCGGCAAGCGGACCCTTCCTTCCCGGACCATTGACTGGAGGGGCGTTCCAGGTTCGACCTGCAAGCCGTAGCAGGAAAGGTGATCGGGCGCCAGGGCGATGGCCCAGCGGAGGGTTTGCTGCCAGTCGTCAAGCGTCTCGCCGGGCAAGCCATAAATCAGATCCAGGTTAATGTTGGTAAAACCCGCCCGGCGCGCCAGGGCTACCGTGCTTTCCACATCAGCGGTGGTGTGAATCCGGCCTAAGATTTTTAAAAAACGGTCGTCCCCCGACTGGGCGCCCACACTCAACCGGTTCACCCCGGCCGCCCGCAGCTGGGCAAGACCGGGGCCGTCGATCGTTCCCGGGTTGGCCTCAACCGTCACTTCCGCCTGCGGCTGCACCCGGGCTACCGTTTTGATCTCCCGCAGTAACTCCGCCAGGGCGCTTGGGGGAAGGACCGTCGGCGTCCCGCCGCCGATATAAATAGTGGCAACCTGCCACTGGGGATTCCATCTTAACCGCAACTCTTGCTTTAAAGCCTCCAGGTAGCGCTGATAATCCCCCGTCCGTCCGGGAAAGGAGCAAAAATCGCAGTACAAACATTTTCGACGGCAAAAGGGAATGTGAAGATAAAGGCCGATCGATCTCAAGGGTTTTGCCTCCTCCGGCCGGCGCGTTCAAGCTGCAAAAAGTAGTTAATTGCCTTTGCCCTGGTTTTATGGTATTTTAGCGTTAGCAGGAATATGACATGCCTCCGGTAGCGGGCCGTTCGCTTTCCGTAACCGACAGGATTGGTCCGATTATGCAAAAGGAGTTGATTTTTTGCTGCTTTCCCTCTGTTTGATCTTTTTCGCCCGGACGACCGATGTTTGTCTGGGCACCATACGCATCCTCTTTCTTACGCGAGGAAAACGTTTCCACGCCGCGCTTCTCGGCTTTTTTGAAGTGACGATCAACATTACGGCCCTTAGCCAAGTAGTCGGAAATTTAGACAGCCCTTGGAAACTTCTCGTCTATGGCCTGGGGTTTTCCTTTGGCAACATTGTCGGCGGATATCTGGAGGAAAAATTGGCCGTCGGCTACACCTTCGTTGAACTGGTCCCGAAGAACCATACGCCGGAATTGATCACGGCCCTCCGGGACGAGAACTTTGGCGTAACGGTCCTCGAAGGGGAAGGGCGGACCGGACCCCGGCACATCCTGACGATTATCCTCCGCCGCAAGGACCTCCCCCGGCTCCGGGCGGTGATTGACCAGATTGAACCCGATGTCTTCTACACCGAACTGGACGCCCGGTTGATTAAAGGGGGCTATTTCCGGGGGATGGACAAAAAGTAGCAGGCCCAACCGGCGCGGGGCGGCCTCAGTCATCAATCTTTAAGACCGCAAAGAATGCCTCCTGGGGCACCTCCACCGTCCCCAACTGCTTCATCCGTTTCTTGCCTTCCTTCTGCTTCTCCAACAGCTTTCTTTTACGCGTGACGTCCCCGCCGTAACACTTGGCCAACACGTCTTTACGCAAAGCCCGGATGGTTTCCCGGGCGATTACTTTATTATTGACCACCGCTTGAATCGGAACTTCAAACAACTGCTGCGGGATCAACTCTTTTAGTTTCCGGGCCAACTGTCGCCCATAGTGGTAGGCTTTATCCTTGTGCACGATGGCCGAGAGGGCATCCACCGGCTTCCCGTTCAAAAGGATATCAAGGCGCACCAGATCCGTCTCCCGGTACCCCAGAAAATCATAGTCAAAGGAGGCGTATCCCTTCGACCGGGACTTCAACTTATCGTAGAAATCGACGAGAATCTCCGCCAAGGGCAACTCATAATGGAGGAGGACCCGGTCGGTCGTCAGGTACTCCATTGACTTATATAGACCCCTTTTTTCCTGGCAGAGTTCCATAATCGGGCCAACGAAATCATGGGGCAGGATAATGTTGGCGTTGACGAAAGGCTCCTCCAGGTGTTCGATGAAGCCGAAGCCGGGCAGATCGGACGGGTTGCGGACCTCCTTGGTCTCACCGTTCGTCAGGTGGACAATATAGACCACGCTCGGGGCGGTCGCAATCAATTCCAAGTTATACTCCCGTTCCAACCGCTCCTGGATAATCTCCATATGGAGAAGGCCGAGAAACCCGCAGCGAAAACCAAAACCGAGCGCGGTCGAAGTCTCCGGTTCAAAGGTCAGGGCGGCGTCGTTGAGCTGCAACCGTTCCAAAGCATCCCGCAGGTTAGTGTAGTCGACGTTTTCCACCGGGTACAAGCCGCAGTAAACCATCGGTTTCGCCGAGCGGTAACCGGGGAGGGGAGTCGCCGTCGGCCGGTCAACTGTGGTGACCGTGTCGCCAACCTGTGTATCCTTCACATTTTTGATGCTGGCAGCCAAAAAGCCCACTTCACCGCTGGCCAATTTTTCGACCGGTGTCATTTCCGGGGCAAAGACCCCCAACTCCGTGACTTCGAACTCTTTGCCGGTGGCCATCATCCGAATCTTGTCGCCGATCCGGATCTGACCGTTGAACATCCGGACATAGGCGATTACTCCTTTGTAGGAGTCATACTGGGAGTCAAAGATCAAAGCCTGGGTCGGTTCGCTCGTCGACCCTTTGGGAGGGGGAATACGTTGGACGATCGCCGCCAAAAGCGCGTCGACCCCTTGCCCGGTTTTCGCACTGACCAAGATGGCTTCTTCCGGCTTATAGCCGAAGACCTCTTCGATCTGCTTTAGGGTCCGCTCCGGGTCGGCGCTGGGCAAGTCCACTTTATTGATGACCGGGATAATCTCCAGGTCGTGTTCCAAGGCCAAATAAAGGTTGGCGATGGTCTGCGCTTCCACTCCTTGGGTCGCATCCACCACTAAAAGCGCCCCTTCACAGGCAGCCAACGAACGGGACACCTCATAGGTAAAGTCCACATGGCCAGGGGTGTCGATCAGGTTGAGGAGATACTTTTCGCCGTCCGCCGCCTGGTAGTTGAGGCGCACCGCCCTGGCCTTAATGGTAATCCCTCTTTCCCGCTCCAAATCCATGGAGTCGAGTACCTGTTCGGTCATTTCCCGCTTGTCAACGGCTCCCGTATACTCCAACAACCGGTCGGCCAGGGTGGATTTACCGTGGTCAATATGGGCAATAATACAAAAGTTACGAATCCGACTCTGGTCCACGGGGTTCCTCCTCTGCTGTTAAAAAATTGACCCGAAGCGCTCTTCGGGTTGGTCATCATGATTTTCGTAACGATTATAGCATTTTCCGCTTCTATGCGCAAGGGACGCCGCCGGGAGCCTGGGTTAACGGCTTCACGGCGAATTTCCTAATATATATTTCCTTTATGTTATATATGTTATAATGATGGTGTCATTTAAAAGGAGGTTAGTGCCTTGTCCGAAAAGTATACGTTCAAAACCGAGCTCCGACACGAATGGTATATCTTCCTTATTATTGCCGCCGTTTTAATCTTGGGAGTGGTGGTTTATCCGGCCCTTCCGGAGCAAATCGTCGTCCATTGGAATGTGGCGGGCGAGCCGGACGGTTACGGAAGCCGTTTCTTCGGGGTGTTTGGTCTGCCCCTGATCACCCTCGGTCTTTATCTGCTTCTTCTCTTCCTCCCGGTGATCGACCCCCGCCGCCGTAATTACGCCCAGTTCGCCACGGTTTATCGCTGGATAAAACTGGGGGTCGTCCTCTTCATGCTCGGCCTCCACTTGGTCACGTTGGCTTTCAACCTGGGGTACCGCATTGACATCGGCAATTTCGTCACCCTCGCCATCGGGTTCCTCTTTGCGCTGCTCGGCCGGGGACTGCCGCAAATTAAGCCCAACTATTTTGTGGGCATCCGGACCCCTTGGACGCTGGCCAATGCGGAAGTATGGACCAAAACCCACCGTTTCGGCGGCAAACTATTCTTCTGGTCCGGGGTTGCCCTGGTTATCGGGACGGTCCTGCCCGACCGGATCCGTTTCTGGTTGATGATGGCGCTGATCATGGGGAGTTCCCTGGGCACCGCCGTCTACTCTTATTTCTGTTTCCGCCAGGAAAATAACGCAAACGAAGAATGAGGTGACAGCATGGCCCCCTTACCTGTTGGCCGCCGCGCGCGCGCCCAATCTGCCCTTCTCCTCCTGGGTCTCATCCTCATGTTTTTGCGTCCGGCGCCGGCTGCCGCCACCGACCGGGAGCCCTACCTTTTCCGGTTGGGCCTTGGCATCCACGGTGTTTACCCCGAAATCGGCTACAGCGCCGTCCTTAATCTGACCCAACACTCGGCGCTGCAAGGCATCTTCATCTATAATGACTATGCCGCCATCTGGGGTGGCAAATATTTATACCGTTTTCACCTCCAGCCCACCCACAACCTCTACCTCTTCGGGCTGGCCGGATACTTTGCTTTTTACGACAACGCCTGGGAGCTGGTTTCCGCCCCCGGCTTTGTCGGCGGGCTTGGCCTTGAATTCACTACCAGTGATTTTGTCACCAACCTCAAGTATAACCTGGAGGTCGGCTACTCGACCGTTGGTTATTCCGGAGGGCCACCCGGTCCGGGTCTGGTCTACGGGTGGGGGATTCACTTCTACCTCTATTAATCCTTTAGTCTTTAATGAGTTTTAGATATTTTCGTACCCGTTTCGTCTTTTTTATTAGCTGATTTTTCTCTCATTCTTCCGGCCGGCAGAACGCCGGCCGTTTTCGTTTGTTCTTCCTTCCCGTTTCTCTTCCGGTTCTGATTTAATCCCGTTTTTCTTTGGTACCTTCCTTTGGTTTAACCTTCTTCAGTTCTCCAGGCGGCGCTTGATCTCCTGGCCCACGATGACGCCGGAAATGGAGGCTTGCATCAAGCCGCGGGTGACGCCCGCCCCGTCCCCGACGGCAAAGAGGCCGGGGATCTTGGTCTCCAGGTTTGAGCTGAGGTGCAACCGGGAAGAGTAGAATTTAACTTCCACCCCATAGAGGAGGGTGTTCCGCGAATTAACCCCGGGCGCAATCGTATCCAACGCCTCGAGCATCTCCATGATCGCCAAAAGATGCCGGTAGGGGAAGACCAGGCTTAAATCGCCCGGCGTCGCTTCCTTCAGGGTGGGAATGACCAGACCTTTTCGCAAGCGTTCCGGGGTCGACCGGCGGCCCATCTGCAAGTCGCCCAAACGCTGGACGATCACGCCCCCGCCCAGCAGATTGGCAAGTCCGGCCACGTACCGGCCGTAAGTGATCGGCTCTTTAAACGGTTCGGTAAAATTCTTGCTGACCAACAAAGCAAAGTTGGTGTTGGCCGTTTTTTTATGGGCGTGGCTATGCCCGTTCACCGTCTGGACACCATCATTGTTCTCCACCACCACTTCCCCGTAGGGGCACATGCAGAAGGTCCGGACCCGGTCTTCGAACGTCCGGGAGTAGTAGATGAACTTGCTCTCGTAAACGACGGAAGTCAACGGTTCCATAACTTCCGCGGGAACCTCCACGCGCACTCCAATGTCCACCGGGTTGACCGTTGTCGGCAATCCCAGACGGCGACCTTCGGCCACCAGCCATTCGGATCCTTCCCGCCCGGGGCCAACGATAATGTATTTGGCCCGGTATTCCTGACCGTTCTTTAAACGAACCCCGACGGCGACACCCTTTTCCACCAGCAGTTCCGTACAAGCGCTGTTAAACGCGACTTCGACCCCTTTCCGTTCCAGCTCCTCCTGCATCGCCTGCAGAACCGCCAAAGTCCGTCCGGACCCCAAATGCCGGATCCGGGAGGGGATCAGCCGCAAGTCGGCCATTACCGCTTTTTTGGCAATGGCGGCGACTTTCTCCTCGTCATCGCCGTAGACGTGTTCCGGCGCGCCAAAGCGGAGGTATATGTCGTCCACATACCGGATCATCTTGTGGAGGCGTTCTTTGGAGATATATTCATCCAAAAAGCCGCCGACTTCCGTTGAGAGGGTCAGTTTACCATCGCTGAATGCACCAGCGCCCCCCCCATCCGCACACAATGGAACAAGGTTGACACTTGGCACAAGGGATATTCCGTTCTTTGGAAGGGCAGACCCGCTCCGCCAAGCTCTTTCCTTTTTCCACAATCAAGATTTTACCGGTCCGCTCCACCAGTTCCAAGGCGGCGAAGATCCCGGCCGGACCACCGCCGATTATGATCACGTCATATGTTTTTGTCATTTTATCCACCTTCTTCCTACGTTCTTTTATTTATGCCAAAAACGGGGGCAAATTAACACGAAGAGCGGCAGGATTTCCAACCTTCCCGCCAACATTAGCAGGCTTAACCCCCATTTGGCCAAGGGGTGCAAACTCCCGTAGTTCCCCAAGGGCCCCACGACCGCTCCCAACCCCGGGCCGATATTGCCGAGACAGGAGGCGGCGGCGCTTACGGCCGTAATTAAATCAACCCCGGTAGCGGCGACCCATAAAGTCCCGAAAGCAAAAAGGGTGAGGTAAATAAAGAAGAAGGCCGCCATACTGTGAATGGCCGTCGCCGGCAAAGCAACCCCGTCCAGTTTGGTGGGGATCACTTGTCGCGGGTTATAAGCCCTGGTTACTTGCCGGCGGAAATACCGGAAGAGGGCCACCAACCGCCCAATTTTGATCGCGCCCGTCGTTGAGCCGGTACACCCGCCAAAAAACATCAGCACCAGGAGGACAACACGAGCCATATCCGGCCACTGGTCGAAATTGTCGCTGGAAAACCCGGTGGTGGTAATGACCGAAACAACCTGAAAGAGGGCCCGGCGGCCGGCTTCCACCCAAGGGAGACTATACTGGCCGGCTAACACTATAGTGATCAAAAGGGAGGCGACCAGAATCACCCCGCAAAAAACTCTAACTTCTGTGCTTTGCCAGAACGGTTTTAGCGTTCTTTTCTTCAGGATCCGGTAGTAAAGGGAAAAATTAAGTCCGGCTAAAAACATGAAAACAATAAAAATCAGCTCGATCGGCCAACTATGGAAGGCCTCCACACTAATGTTCCGGGTGGAATAGCCGCCGGTGGCGAGCGTGGCCATCGCATGGGTCACCCCTTCATACCATGACATCCCCGCCAAGCGGAGGATAATGGTCTCCAGAAGAGTGAACCCGCTATAAATCAACCAAAGGACAACCGAGGTTGTCCGCAGGCGGGGCACTACTTTGTCCGGGAAGGGACTGGGTACTTCCGCCTCGTAGAGAAAAACCCCTTGCCGTAAAGCGGGAAAAAGGGCTAAGGAAAGGACAATGATGCCCATCCCGCCCAGCCAGTTGGTTAGACTTCGCCAGAAGAGAATTCCCCGGGCGGTCCCCTCCACATTTGCTAAAACCGTAGCGCCGGTTGTAGTAAACCCGGACATCGTTTCAAAAAAAGCGTCGGTATAGGTTAGGGTCGTTCCCGACCAAAGGTAAGGCAGGGCGCCAAAGGCGGTCACCAGGAGCCAGCCAAGGCCGACCACCGCCAACCCTTCCCGCCGCCGGAAATCCCCCTCCGGTTTGATTAAAGCCAGTAATCCCCCGGCCAGTAAAGTAACGCCAATGCTATACACGAAAGCCGAGGCATCGCTTCCCCGGTAGAAA
The DNA here is from genome assembly GCF_013664685.1 of Capillibacterium thermochitinicola. Classification (NCBI taxonomy): domain Bacteria; kingdom Bacillati; phylum Bacillota; genus Capillibacterium; species Capillibacterium thermochitinicola. The sequence goes on along the minus strand of NZ_JAAKDE010000005.1, from coordinate 17,371 downwards.
AGGGCGACTCCCAAAGGGATAAACATTACCATCGCCAGTAAGATTAGGATTTTGCCCACCCGGTTTAGAACCAACCGCAACCTCATTTTTTATCCTGCTCCTTATTAGTGGTAAAACAGCTTCTCCACCTCTGGAACCAGCTTTTTCAGGGCAAAGACAATCACATGATCCGACGGGTGGATCCAGGTGTCGCCCCGGGGTACGATGACCTGATCCTCATGGATCACGGCGCCGATCAGTATCCCGGGGGGAAGCCCCAGATCCCGTAGTTTCCCTTTGGTCACCGGGGAATTGGGCTCCGGGATCACCTCCAGGATCTCGGCGTCCCCCGATTGCAAGAGGTTGATATGGACAATATTGCTTTTCCGCACAAGCTTCAGAACGGTGTTTACAGTCAACAGCCGCGGCGTGATGGCCGCCGTCACCCCGACGGTGTCGGCCAGGGGGATATAATCCTCCCGGCCAATCTCGCAGATCACCTCTTGCACGCCGAGTTTGCGAGCCAGAAGACTGGCCATCAGATTATTGCTCTCTTTCCCCAGGAGGGAAACGAAAGCATCATCCGGGCCCAAATTTTGCTCTTCCAAAGCCTCCTTGTTGGTCGGATCGGCGCAGATGATTTCACATCCGGGTAACTCGGCGGCAAGCGCCGCACAGAGCTCCGGGTCGGGTTCGAGGACGACAATCTCCGGTCTTTTCTTCTTTTGGAGTAACAGACGGATAAAATACTGGGCAATTAAGCCCCCGCCGGCGATCACCACCCGCCGGAACACCGGGGTTTTCTTTTTGGTCAAGCCGTTTAAGTGTTGGAACCCAAAGGTCTCCCCAAGGACTAAGATTTTATCGTTGGGTAAGAGGCGGGTTTCCCCCCGCGGGATCAGGGCTTTCCCCTCACGGGCGACCGCAACGATGGTAAACCGGTCCAGGTTAAGGTCGGCGATCCGCTGGCCGGCAATCTCCATCTCCTGGGTGACCTTAAGCCCGACGAGACTAAGTTTCCCATCATAAAAATACTCGACATCGGTGGCCATCGGCACGGCAATTAAACGGAAGATCTCCTGGGCGGCCAAGTGTTCGGGGTTGATAATCCGGTCGATGCCGTAATGGGAATAGGAAAGGATGTAAGGATGATAGGAAGTATAGTCGGGGTTGCGGATCCGGGCCACGGTCATTGGCACCCCGCTTTGTTTCGCCGTCATACAGGCAATCATGTTTAACTCATCATTTTCAGTGACGGCGAGGATAATATCGACGTTTTTAATATCCACCGCTTCCAAAATCCGCGCGCTGGCCCCATTACCGGCCACCGTCATCACATCCAGATCGGCCGCCGCAATCTTTAAAACCTCCGGGTCCTTATCGATAATAATCACATCATGGCCTTCTTCGGAGAGGGCTTTTGAAATGTTATAACCAACACGGCCAAGGCCGACAACGACAATCCGCATTTTCGCTTCCCCCAGTAGAGTAAATTGCCCCTAAGTGTGCCTGGATAAATCCATTAGTAAATTCTGAAATACTCTTTATTATAGGATCAATTTTCGAAAAACGCAACCAAGGACAAAAAAGGATCTCTCTGTCGCCAGAGGGATCCTTCCTTGTCCCCAAAGCATCGTTGCTTATATCTTTTCCACTTTCAACCCGGCCGGATACCCGTTAATATCCCATTCAGTCAAGTCCCCGTTTTGGTCGGCCGCCTTTTCGATAGCCACCGCCAGGGTCTCCTCCTGGATATAGGCTTGGTAAGCCTCAATGGCGGCGGATACTTCCGGGCCCGCCCAGTAGGTGATCCGGATCCGGTCCGTCAACTCAAACTGGGCATTTTTCCGCATATTCTGCACCTTGGAGACAATCTCCCGGGCCAGCCCTTCTTGGACGAGCGCCGGCGTCAGGGTGGTCTCCAGGATGACATAGTTGTCCCGGTCCGCCTCCATGGCGTAACCAGGCCGGTCCGCCGTCCGGATCTCCAGATCCTCCGCCGTCAATTGGACCGTCTTGCCGTCCACCGTTAGGGTGAGCTGGCCGTCGGCCCGCAACTTTTTCACCAAGTCCACGGCGGCACTCGCCGCAAGAGCCTGGCCGATCTGTTTCATCAAAGGACCGTATTTCGGACCGAGGACGGCAAAATTGGGCTTCACTGTATAGTCCACATAGTCGTCGGGTGCCTCCACGTAGTGAATGGCTTTGACGTTCAACTCCTCTTTCACCAGATCCTCCATGGGCTTCAACAGCATTTCGTGCTTGCGGTCAATCCGGAGCGCAGCCAGGGGCTGCCGGACTTTGATCTGCACCCGGTTCCGGGCGGCCCGTCCCAGGGAGACCAGATCAATCACCAGGCCCATGTGCCGTTCCAGCTCAACGTCGATCAGCTTTTCGTCGGGTGCCGGGTAATACTCCACGTGCACGGAGGGCTGCTTCGCCGGGCCGCGCACCAGGTTGCCGTAGATGTCCTCCGCCAGGAAGGGGGCGAAGGGAGCCATCAACTTGGCCACACCCACCAGCACTTCCCATAAGGTGCGGTAGACCGCTTTTTTGTTCTGGTTCATCTCCGGCGCCCAGAACCGTTCGCGGTTGCGCCGGACATACCAGTTGGAGAGGTCGTCAATCACAAAGTTTTGGATGGCCCGGACCACTTTGGTCAGTTCGTATTCGGCCATGTCAGCCCGAATTTGCTTGGTGACCGAGTTAAACCGGGAGACCAGCCAGCGGTCGATCTCTTCCCGTTCGGCCACCGGGACGTCGTAGTTTTCCGGATCGGCCCCGTCAATATTGGCATAGAGGGTGAAGAAGGCATAGACGTTCAACAAGGTCCCGAAGAACCGGGCGGCGACCTCCTTCAACCCTTCCTCGTCAAACCGTGTCGGCATCCAGGGTGGCGAAACCGCCAGCAGGTACCAGCGGGTGGCGTCGGCCCCGTATTTGTCAAACAGATTCCAGGGGTCGACGGTATTCCCCCGGGATTTGGACATTTTTTGTCCGTTCTTGTCCAAGACCAGGTCGTTCACGACCACACTCTTGAAGGCCGGCTGGTCAAAGAGGAATGTGGAGATCGCTAGGAGCGAGTAAAACCAACCCCGCGTCTGGTCGATCCCTTCGCAGATAAAGTCGGCCGGGAACAGCTTGTCAAAATCATCCTTATGCTCGAAGGGATAATGCCACTGGGCATAAGGCATCGAACCCGAATCAAACCAGCAGTCGATGACCTCCGGCGTCCGGGTCATCCGCCCGCCGCATTCGCACTTCAGGTGCACCTCATCGATATAGGGCCGGTGGAGGTCCAGGTTCGCCACGTCCACCGGTTCCAAGGCCCGCTCGGCCAGTTCCTGCCGGGAGCCGACCGCCGTCAGCCGCCGGCAGCTTTCACAGCGCCAGATGTTGAGCGGCGTCCCCCAGTAACGGTCCCGCGAGAGGGACCAGTCAATCACGTTCTCCAGCCAGTTGCCGAAACGGCCTTTCCCCACATGCTCCGGATACCATTTGATCTTCTTGTTGTTGGCCACCAAACGGTCTTTATATTTCGTCACCGCAATATACCAGGATTGACGGGCGTAGTAGAGGAGGGGCGTATCACACCGCCAGCAGTAGGGGTAGGAGTGGGTGATCCGCTCCTTCTTAAAGAGTTTCCCCTCGGCCTTCAAATGGTCCGTGATCTCCTCGTCGGCGTCCCGGACAAAGCGGCCCGCCCAGAGCGGAACTTCGGCGGTAAATTTGCCCTCCTTATCCACCGGTTGCAACACCGGCAGGTTATGCTTGCGCCCCAATTGGTAGTCGTCTTCACCAAAGGCCGGTGCGATGTGGACGATGCCGGTCCCATCCTCGGTGGAGACAAAGTCGGCGCCGTAAACGCGGAAGGCCGGGTCGTCAGCTTTCAGGAAGGGGAGGAGTTGCTCATACTCGGTTCCCAAAAGGTCTTCACCCTTTACCTCTTCGAGGATCTCCGCCTCTTTCCCCAGGACCGGCGTCACCCGCTCGCGGACCAGAATGTAGACCGCGTCGTCACCGGGACGCCGCGCCTTCACGTAAGTGAAGGCCGGATTAACCGCCAGGGCCACGTTGGACGGGAGCGTCCAGGGGGTCGTGGTCCAGACCAGAAAGTACTCGTTCTCCTTGCCCTTGACCTTCATGCGGACATAGATCGAATTGATCTTTTCTTCCTTATAACCAAGGGAAACCTCGTGGGAGGCCAGGGGGGTCCCACACCGGCTGCAGTACGGCATGATCTTGTACCCTTCGTAGATCAGCCCGGCCTCAAAGTATTGCTTCAGGATCCACCAGACGCTTTCGATATAATCGTTATCCAAGGTAATGTAGGGATTATCCAGATCGATCCAGTAACCGATCCGTTCGGTCATCCGCCGCCATTCCTTTTCGTAGGTAAAGACCGATTCGCGGCACTCCCGGTTAAAGGCCTCGATCCCGTACTCCTCAATCCCCTGTTTCGAGGAGAGCCCCAGTTTCTTTTCGACTTCGATCTCCACCGGCAGGCCGTGCGTGTCCCAACCGGCCTTCCGGTTGACCTGATAACCTTCCATGGTTTTGTAACGGCAGACCGTATCCTTGATCGTCCGCGCGAGGACATGGTGAATGCCGGGCCGTCCATTGGCGGTCGGCGGGCCCTCGTAAAAGATAAAGGAGGGTGCGCCCTTCCGCGCATCCACACTCAATTTCACCATATCTTGGGCCAACCACTGTTCCAAAATTGCTTCTTCCCGTTGACGCGCCGGACTCTTGACATCGACTTCTCGAAACTTTCCACCCATCATCAGTCAAACTCCTTTCCCTGGCAAAACTTTTTTCACCCAGATAAACTGGGCGATTCGATCAATACATAAAAGACGAAATCAAGTGTTCAACCAAGCCCTACGGCCTCACGGAGGCCAAACTGTATAAATTTAGAAAAGATAGTTAAAAAAAGAAAAACCGTCCGCAAAGGGACGGTTTGATCGACCGTGGTACCACCCAATTTGGTGAAGACCAAGGCCCGGTGGCCATTGATCCCACCCACTTCTTGCCCGTTAACGGTGGCTTCCGTCCGGACTTACTCCCCGTTCGGCCCGGAGGCTCCAGGCTGATCTTCATGCCGGTCGTGGTTATCCCCTTCCCACCACCCGGGGACTCTCTGTTACCCGTTACGGCATTACTCGTCCTTTCCTCGCCTGTTTCATCCTGAGTTTTTACCTTAAACGCTTGCGTTGCGCAAAGATCATTCTTTATTGTAGCCGAAGATTACTGGAAAGTCAATGCTTGCCTTTTGCCCCGCCCCTCCGGCGGCGGCCGTCTTCCCAAGCTTTAAAGCGAAGGAATCTTTCCCCCAAATGTGGAATAATGGATTAAGGATTTGACATGGATTTTATGAGGTGAACGATGGAACCAGTATACTTTACCGTCGCCCAGGAACAGACGTGGGAACAGAAGATCGAACGTTCACGCTTCATCGGCCACGCCGCGCCGGTGGCCGATGCCGACGAAGCCCAGGCCTTTATTGGCCGGATCAAAACCGAAGTTCATCCCCAGGCCACCCACAACTGTTTCGCCTACCGGATCGGCCTGGGCGAAAACCCGGTCACCTACTATAGCGACCATGGGGAGCCGTCCGGGACCGCCGGCCGGCCGATTCTCAACGCCATCCTGCAACAGGAGCTCACCAATACGGTGGTGGTGGTCACCCGCTACTTCGGCGGAAAAAAACTGGGTGTCCGGGGCTTAATCGACGCCTACCATTCCACCGCCCTACAAACACTCCTCGCCGCCGGGCGGCGTCCTTTTCGCCCCACCTTCACACTGACCTTGACGCTGCCGTACCCGCAGTTACCAGTCGTCAACCGTCTGCTCCAGACCTACGAAGGCAAGCTTGTCAAGGAGGAGTACGGCGCGGTGGTCAGCCTGACCGTCCATGTTCCGGAAAGCAACCGTGCCGCTTTAACCGGCGCTTTGCAGGGACTGTCCGCCGTGAAATGGGCGGAGGGGCACTGACGCCCCCCGTCTTCCATACAGCCAAGAACACGAATGAACTACTCGTTCAATCCCCTTTCTCAATTTTATGCTCTTGGCGGAGGGCCCTTTTCCGGCCACCGGAATATCTTAATACTAAAGAAATGAGTTTACCACCGATTAAACTCGTTTCTCGCCAACCCATCCTTTCTCCGGCCTTGACCGCACCAAAGGCCAATCTGTCTCTGGACAATGCCATTTGATTCCGGGCGGTTTTTACCGCCCTTTTTTAAAGAGCCGGCCAGTTCCTTTCGCCCAAGGATCTCCCGAAAAACCGTTTTCTGGACCATGATAAATCCTTGACAGCGGCCGCCTTCTTTGTTACAATGAAGGTCGAAGATGTTTAAAACCCGTGCCGAAGTGGCGGAATTGGCAGACGCAGTAGACTCAAAATCTACCGCCCTCAAAAGCGTGCCGGTTCGAGTCCGGCCTTCGGCACCAAGAAAAATCACCCCATTAAGGGGGTTTTTTTTATGCGCTTTTTTGGTCATATTACAGATAAAACCCGATTTTTGCAATGTTAACCCATTGGAAACCTAAAATTCAGTAGGGTTTTTCCGGAAGAACACGAAACATTAACGGCGGGAACGCTTCGCCCTTTCATACACTACTAAGCTACTTGCTGTTGGAGGTGGAACCTTGTCTTTCTGGTCTAATTTATGGTCGGATTTGTTTTGGGTTGTACCTCTGGTCGGAATTGTGACTTTACTGGTGGTCTGGTCTTATTACCGTCAGATTAAAAAGGCGGATCCCGGTAACGAAAAGATGCAGGAGATTAGCCATGCGATCCGCACCGGTGCTTTTGCCTTTATTCGTCGGGAATACACCAGCGTCGCCTGGGTCTTGTTAATCGCCCTCCCCATCATCTATTTCACCTTGGATCTGCCCACCCTGGTCACTTTTCTGATCGGTGCTTTCCTTTCGTTGCTGGCCGGGTTTATCGGGATGAACGCGGCGACCCTGGCCAACGTCCGGACGGCCCAGGCTGCGAAAAATGGAACCGTGGCAGCTTTACAGATCGCCTTCCCCGCCGGTGCAATTATGGGTTTGACCGTCGTTGGTCTGAACCTGGTCGGAATTTCCGTCCTTTATCTCCTCTTTGGCGAGCCGGAATTACTTACCGGATACGGCTTAGGCTCTTCTTTGGTGGCTTTGTTTGCCCGCTTTGGGGGCGGGATCTATACGAAAGCGGCCGACGTCGGCGCGGATCTCGTTGGTAAATTGGAAGAAGGAATTCCGGAAGACGACCCGCGGAACCCGGCGGTCATCGCCGATAACGTCGGGGATAACGTCGGGGATGTCTGTGGCATGGGCAGCGACCTTTTTGAAAGCGAAGCGGAAGTGATGGTGGCCGCCATGTCGCTCGGGGCAACTTTAACCGCCCGTTACGGAGCCAAGGCCATTGTCGGGCCGGTTCTCCTCTTTGCCATCGGGGTGCTGGCTTCAGTGCTTGGCGTCTACTTCATTCGCATGCGGAAAAACAGTAACGTGTATAGCGCGATCAACAACGGGAACTATGTCACCTGCGCCTTGGCGGTACTGGGCGGATTTTTCTTCACCAAGTTTTACCTGAATGACCTTTCCCTTTTCGGGGCGGTCATGGTTGGCCCGATTGCCGGGTTACTGGTGGGGCTGGCCTCCGAATACTATACTTCCGACGAGAAGCAACCTGTTCGTGCGCTGGCCGCGGCGGCGCAAACAGGTACCGCCACCACCATCATTGACGGTGTGGCCATCGGCATGAAATCGACGGTGTTGCCGATCCTGATCACCGCCGGTGCCGTCTTGATTGCCCACCGTTTCGGCGGTTTCTTCGGGCTGGCTTTAAGTGCGGTCTCGATGCTTTCCATCTCCGGCATTACCATTGCCGTCGATGCCTATGGCCCGGTGGCCGACAATGCCGGCGGTATTACCGAAATGGCCGGTCTCCCCGAAGAAGTCCGGGAAGTCACCGATACCCTCGATTCGGTTGGCAACTCCATGGCCGCCGTGACCAAGGGCTTCGATATCTCCGCGGCGGCGCTCACCGCCTTATCCTTGTTTGCCGCTTACGCCAGCGCCGCCCAGCTTGAGGCGATCGATTTGTTGTCCCCCTCGGTCATTATCGGGTTGTTTATCGGCGGGATCATGCCCTTCTTCTTCTCGGCCCAGGCCTTGGAGGCGGTCGGACGGGCGGCCGGGTTTATGATTGAGGAGGTCCGTCGGCAGATGCGGGAGATCCCCGGGCTGCGGGAAGGAAAAGCCAAACCCGACTATGCCCGCTGCGTCGATATCTCCACCCGGGTGGCGTTGAAAGAGATGACCCTCCCCAGTGTCATTGCCCTGCTCGCTCCGGTCGTCGTCGGCTTTGCCCTCGGGAAGGAAGCATTGGCCGGTGTCCTTGGCGGTTCCCTCTTGACCGGAATGTTGATGGCCCTTTTCCTGGCCAACTCCGGCGGAGCTTGGGATAACGCGAAAAAATACATCGAAGCCGGGAACTTCGGCGGGAAGAAGTCGCCCGCCCACGAAGCCGCGGTCATCGGGGATACCGTCGGCGATCCCTTCAAGGATACGGCCGGTCCCAGCTTAAACATCCTCTTTAAACTGGTGGAGATCGTGGCGCTGACGATTGCGCCTCTGATTAGATAACTATACGTCATACAGGCACCTTTATATTAACAAATAATAAGAACGGCCCTGTTCTCAGGGGGCCGTTCTTTTCTATTTCATTTTGTTGAGCGGTTTAAACTCCGCCGCCTGGATCACCGGGACCCGTCCTAAAAAACGATGGCAACCTTAAAGTCACCGTACTTACCGGTCGCGGCATCGAAAGCATCTTCCCACTGTTCGATGGGGAATGTTTTGCTGACAATACCGTCGGTCTTGAGCGTCCCGTCGGCAATTGCGTTAATCACATAATCATAGCAATAGGGTGACAAGTGCGCGCCCAGCACATCAAGTTCTTTACGGTCACCAATGATCGACCAGTCAACGGTCGCCGGCTCACCGAAGACCGAAAATTCGATAAAGCGGCCGAGTTTACGGATCATCTGGAGACCCTGCCCAACAGCCGAAGGATGCCCCGTCGCTTCGATATAAACATCGCAGCCGTAATTCCCGGTCAATCTTTTTACTTCGCTGACCACATCGACTTTACCCGGGTTCATCACCAGATCAGCCCCGAATTCCTTCGCTTTGGCCAGCCGGCTGTCCATCATGTCGAGGACGATCAGGGTTTTCGGATTACGCTGTTTTGCGTAGGTCACCATGCCCAAGCCCAAGGTACCGGCCCCAGCAATCACGACCACATCCTCGCATGAGATATTGGCTCGGTCCACACAGTGTTTTGAACAACTGTAGGGTTCAATCAAAAGGGCCTTTTCCAGCGGCAGGTCCGCGGGCACGACATACTTCAGGGCTTCCTTCGGCAGGCGAATATATTCCGCCATCCCCCCGTTTAGGCTGTTAAAGAAGCCGAAGATCCGGTGGGGTTCACACATCCAGTAGTGTCCTGTTTTGCAGAACCGGCATTCCCAGCAAGGAACAATTTGTTCGGCCGCCAGGCGTTGCCCAAGTTCATAGCCTTTTACGTTCGCGCCCATCTGGACGATCCGCCCGATAAATTCGTGCCCGGGGATAAACGGCGGCTCGACCCACCGCGGCTGGACTTGGTCGCCCCAAAACATCGCCGCCCCGTGCCGGCACTTAATGTCACCCGCACATACGCCACAACCTTCCACCTTTAAAATTATATCATCCGGACCGCATTCGGGCGTGGGCCAACTGGTTTCCAGTACATACTCCCCCGGTTTTTTGGCAACTAGTGCTTTCATTATTTTTGGAACTTGCATGGTCTTCTCCTTTTCTTTCTTTAATTATTAGCCGAACCAACTTTTAGCTGTTTGCCTTCCTCGTTCCCCTTTTAGGCGAGCGGCTTGGCGTCCTCAACAGACAAGATTGCCCCGTGGGCTTTAATGATTTCCCGGATCTGTTGGGGATCGACATCTTTAGGTGAAATATTCTGCTTGACGGCAAGGGCGGCGCCTACTCCGGTCGCTTCGCCCACGGCCATCAGCACGGTCATGATCCGGCAGGAACCGAAGACGACCGCATCAACACTGATGCAACGACCCGCCATCATTAAACCCTCGATGCCCTTGGCTACGGTGCAACCATAAGGAATACCGTAGGGTTCCATAATACTCTTCGTGTAGGTACCCTCGCCTTTTCCGTGGTGAATATCGATAAAATAGGAGAAAAGGGCCACCGAATCGTCGGGAATCCGGCCATTAATGGCGTCTTCCGCCGTTAGTTTTTTGATGCCCATAATGCGGCGGGATTCGCGCACCCCGATGACGGGGTTGACCGAACTGATAAAAGCGTTTTGGAAACCCGGAACATGCTCCTTGAGCATATTGACCAACGGGATGATCTGCAGATGGGCTTCCATTTCGGCGCGGGTCAAGTCGTCGATATCACTGGCATCAACGTCCAAGACCCGGATGGTGTTTACCGCCACGGTACCCGGCATGGGCTGGCGGATATAAATAACCGTATCCCGGTTAATCGGACACTTCCCTTCTTTCCGCAGGCGGGCGATGAGCCCGTTGAGACCAAAGAACACATGTCCCGGGTTGTTACGAAAATACTGCCCGTCATACCCGGGGCGAATATGGGGAAGACCCAGTTCGTAAGGGAGCTCTTCGGGGTGGGCTTCGATATAATCGATAAATTCATCCAGGTTTACCCCGCTCAGATTAAACATAAGAGTGGGCGGTTGTAAAACACCCGTGCTTTCCTGTCCCTTTTCGTATTCGGCCCCCGCCATATAGCCAAGATCCCCGTCGCCGGTGGCATCAATAAATACTTTTGCTTCCAACTCAATACTGGTTCCTTTCCCGGTTACCGTGACCGAGACGAGACGGCCGTTTTCCACCCGCGCGTTGGTCAGTTCGCAATGCAAGAGCAGTTCGATCCCATACTCCCGGACCATCTCAAAACAGATAATACGGGTGTAAAATTGGTTCATGTTGGTCACCGAGAGATGAAATGGGCAGTACGTGTGTCCGTGGGTTCCCTCTTTCTCTTTAAGCCGTCTGACCATTTCCTCAGCCAGACCGCCAACGATCTGTCTTTTCTGCATATCCATAAAAGCTAAAAATGGCAATCCCGAACTTAACTGGCCGCCGAGATACCCTAATCTCTCGACAAGAATAACCTTGGCGCCCTCGCGCGCCGCTCCGATTGCGGCCGACATGCCGCCCGGTCCCGCCCCAATAACGACCACATCGGCCTTCCTTTTCTGGGTTTTCATTAGGCAACCCCCTTACTTGTTTTTTGTCCCAATTACTTCAGCGGCTTGGTCTATCGGTTTTAATTCCACTTTTGTTCATGAGCTCAAAATAGGTATAGGCAAAACCGTGCGCCCCGATCTCCGAAAGCGCTAAAATCGAAGACTTCCCCCACTTGAACTTGCCTATTTGCCAGGTCGGAACCGTATATTGTTCAGCGGTCAAGCCATACTTGGTACATTCCAGGTGATGGAAAAGTTCATGGGCAAGCATGATCTCAAGCGCCTTTTCGAACGGCAGGTTATTGCTTGCCGCCCACTTTTTAACGGCCTCCACATACACCACGATCTTTTTCGCGGCGGGAAAATACTCGCTGAAGTATCTCAAGTTCCCGGCCACATTGTCTTTTTCCTCAAATTCAACGGCCAAACCCTGGTGTTTGACATGTTCATAGATATCGGCCCCGGGTCGGGACCGGATCAGTTCCCTGGCGGCTTTTGCCCCGGTCTCCCAGGCCTGATCCGTGATTTTTCCCCGGTCGGCGGCGGGGATTTTGCGGTAAAGCAGATCGCGCGCCAATTCCTGGCGGGAACTAATTTTGTCGGGAAACGGGAAAGCCTTCATGGCCAAATCCTCTCCACCAATCTATTTTGTCTGCCTATCGTTCATTCTCCGTCGTCCGGGTGCACACAAAGATGAGGTCTTCATCCTCTTGCACCCCCATGAGCTCGGTTTCACAGAGGGAGTAAATCTGTTTCGGGTTTTGCATCCCACCCAGATCAATGATCCGGCTTCCGAGGGCAATATAGATATTGGGAATCTCGGCCCCGCCATCCCCGTAAACGGTATGGTCGGCCAGGAGACGGCGAACTGTGCTTTTCCACTGCGCGGGTTTACACTGGCAAACTTCCCCGTTGCGCCTTTGTAACCGGATAACACCCTCCCGGTCGACCAGACGGATAGTCCGGATCTTTTCCCGGAAAATAAAGAATTTTTTCCGGACGCCCTCGTAACAAACGGCTACCATATGGCCGTTATCCGCGGCAATTTTCAATTCTTCTTTTGCCACGCCAAGGTTCTCGGCAACAATCGCCAAAATCTCCTCATCGGTCTTCGGGTCACTCTTCATTTCCTTCGTCCGCAGCTCCGTAGAGCCGGTGGCGATCGCTCTGACCTTCTGTTGCTGGGGATCCACTTCGATCTTTACTTGCACGGTTTCGATTTTGGCCCCCGCCTCCACCGCCTTCCGGATTGCTTCGCGCCGAATCGCCAGGAGATCTTTTTCCGTCGGATTTTGGATCGAACGCTCCACCATGTCGCGGACCATGGCCAAGGCAACGCCAATCGGGGAGATCACTTCGGCGTTTTTGGCGATTTTATAAGGAACTTTAAATTTCTTCGCCAAATGGGGAACAACCGCAGCGGCCCCGCCGCCGCCACCCACAAAGGTCACCTGTGCCAGGTCAAGGCCGTAATCCTGGATAAAACTCTGCACGACCTTCCCATTTTTCACGGCGGCAAATTCCAAGACCTTCTCCGCCGCCTCCTGAACCGTCAGGCCCATGTTTCCGGCTAGTGGCGCCCAGGCTTTTTCCGCCGCCTCCCGGTTCCCGAAAGCATAGCTGTCCTCGGGCACCAAGCCCACAATATTCGCGGCCCCGGAAAGGGTAAGCGCAAATTTTTTGCCGTTTGCACATTCGATATAGGCGTATTCAGGGTCGCCCGCCACCGGCGAGATACTCTTCAAAACCGGATTGACGATATCTTCCGGTTTGGCGTAAACCTCATAGTCCAAATTGGCAATGTGCGCACTGCGCGGACCGGTGTCCACCGCCTTGCCGTCGACCACCTGGATCATACTGCCGCCGCCGATCCCGACCGTACGGACGTCCAATGAATTTAGATAAGTCTTGTGCCCGCCAATCTCGGCATATTTGATAACAACATTTCCGTCTTTGACGCAGGAAATGTCGGTACTTGTCCCGCCAACTTCCAAAAAGATCCCGTCAGTTAATTTCTCGTACATCAGCGCCCCGGCCACACCAGCCGCCGGCCCTGATAAAACCGTCAAGATCGGACGCTTCCGCACCTCGTCCACCGTCATCACACCGCCATCGCAGCGCATCACCATCAACGGCGCTTCAATCTTCGCGTTTTTAATGCTGCGCTCCGTCATGTTGGCCACATCCATCATTTTCGGCAGAATACTGCTGTTGATGACCGCCGTGCGCGTCCGCACTTTAAGGCCGTAGAGCTTGGACACATCATTCCCGGCGCAGGCCGGGATCTCTTGCTCCCGGCAGATCTCCAGCACCGCATTTTCATTTTCCGGATTGTCCACGCTGAAAGCCTCCGTGGCGACGATGGCCTCGGCACCATGCTGTTTAAGCTTGAAAAGAGCTTCCTTTACGTTTTGGATAAAGTTTTCTTTGTCGCCCGAATTCACATATTCTCCGAAAGTACACAAGTATTTGCCCTCGGCCAGTTCGATATCGCCGATATTGGTATCCGATTTCGATTTCAAGCCTTGGATTCCGCTGCCCAGCGTCAAAATCCCAACCCTGACCACATCGCCTTCCAGCAGTGCATTGGTCGCCTGGGTCGTACCGTGGGCTAAAAAAGTAACATCCTCCGGTTTGATATCATATTCGTCCATCAGTTTTTCGAGGGCGAGAATAATCCCCGCGGCAACACCCTCCTCCGCGGTATGCGTCGTCGGGATCTTCACGCTGCCAATCAATTCATAGGTGTCGTTATTAATCGCAACCGCATCGGTGAAGGTGCCACCAACATCAATTCCGATTCTTACTTTCATGACCTTATACCCCAATCCTGATATATTTACTAAAGGGAAGTCAATCTTTTTCCGGTGCAAATTTCCGATGCGGAGATCCGAGATCTCCGCATCGGCACCATAGTTTTGGGAAAAAATTTATACCTTACCAAACGAGGATTTAGAAATAAATCAGCACCATGACAATAACAGAGATAGTCGTTAAGATCCAGTTGGCAAAGAAGACTTTGTTGGTGGTCCCAACCGGATCTTGTCCAACATAGTTGGACGCCCATACCACCTGGGTGGAGGTTGGGCAAGATTGCGTCGGCCAACGAAATGCCGCATAGAATACAGCAGATAGAGCAGCGACCGGCAAAACGTTAACCGCGAGCATACTGGCGGCTAAACCGGCCCCAAGGCCCAATAAGTTGAAGGGGCCACGGTAAAGACCCAAGGGGCTGAGCAGACAAACAAAGAGGATCAGCCCGGCAGCGGTGGTCGGTGTAATGGCCTCCATAAAGGGATTAATCGCCGCCTGGGTGATCGGCGCCGTCATCGCATTGATAATCATTCCGATCCCGAACATCAAACCGGTAGTCGGGGCGCCTTCTTTAAACCCTTCATAACAACTCTGCACAATCATGCCGGAGTATTTGGTCCAGTTGCCCTTGAAGGTGAAAATCATCGCCCAAATAATCCCAATTATGAACACGGTAATGGCTTCGAGCCTGAAAATAAGCATGACAGCTACAACAACCAGGGGAGTCATGCAAGCAAGGAATCCGCGAACCCCGGTTACCTGTTGCGGCCGCTCTTCATCGTTCTCATCGGTGGCAAGCGGTGTAGCAAAGGCGAACTTTCTCCCCCCTTTCCGGAAGCTGATCACCAAGTAACCAATGGCAAACAGAATACTCATCACACTGAGGATGGCCGCACACAAGTACATGGAAGAAGCCGCCACGCCGGTTATATTGGTAATCACCGCAATATTGGCGGGGTTGATCACATAACCGGCCGTCATCGCGGCGAGGTAAGCGTTGGCCGCCACGACCGGCTGAACGCCAACCGAAAGCATAATGGGGAGAACGATACTCCCGACCATCGCCACCGCACCGGTTCCGTACAGCACGGTAAACAAGAAAGCGGTGACAATACTGAGACAGATCGAAATAATGACTGGTTTGTCACCGCCGAACTCCGCCGCTTTTTTGACAATCGTATCCGTCACGCCGGTCCGGTACAAGATCTGGGAAAGCCAGCAACTGAACAAGATGGCAACATAAGTTCCCGCAAGTTTAAGGGCTCCACTGGACAGCACATAAGTTAGAATTCCTTCTTGCCCGACCAGGGGAAGCCCGCCGGCCAAGCCAATCAAGACCGCCATTACAGGCAGGGCCAGTAAAGCCGGTATTTTTCGTAACATCATCAACAGCGCCATGGTAATGAAAATAACCACCACGATAATACCTATTGCCATTGATCCAAATCCCTCCTCAAAATTTTCCGTGCCCAATAGTGAATTTGTGATGACACTTGTGCTTTCCCAGATTCACCTCCCAAATATTAGAAGCCGTTTTTTATTTTCATTTAGTAAAATGATTTTACTAAATGGTTTTCTTAATTATAATTAATTATATCACGCGATGTCAACCCCTAAATTTTCCTTTCCGTAACTTTCCTTTAACAAATCTAAAACCGTACCGTTCTTTGTTTTTTCATGTTTCATACCAAGTTATCATCGCGTTTTAAATGGATCCATACCTGTTTTAACTTTATTCCTTGTGGTTAACTAATTGCTGTGCTATAATTTTATAAAATGGATTTATGAAAGGGCTTTTTAAATTAATAAATTGAAAAGAAGGTATTGTCATTGAGAGAAAAATATACTGCCAATATGGAAATAAAAAAAATAAACCGCTCGAAAATATATCTACTTCTGCTGAAAAACCAGGGTTTATCCCGGCAAGAAATCGTGCTGAGACTAGGCTTAAGCCTGCCTACAGTCACCCAAAACATCGAAGAATTGATCACGGAGGGGCTTGTCGAAGAGTTCGGTTTTATCGGTAATACCGGCGGAAGGCGCGCCCGCGCCTACCGCGCGGTTTTAAATGCCCGCGTGGCCATCGGGCTTGATGTGACCAAACACCACATTACCTGCGCGGCGGTCGATTTGTCCGGAAATCTGATTGAGTGTATCCGGATTCGCCGGCAGTTTGAACGCACCGATGAATATTATAAGATCCTCGGTTCCTTGGTGGATGAGGTCGTTAAGAAAATAAATATCCCGCCGGCACGGGTCTTGGGAGTCGGAATCGGTGTCCCGGGGCTGGTCACGGCAGATAACAAGAGGATCTTTTACGGGGAAATCCTTAATTTCGGGGGAGCAACCTCCGCCGAGTTTGGCAAGTATATAC
Source organism: Capillibacterium thermochitinicola (assembly GCF_013664685.1). Classification (NCBI taxonomy): domain Bacteria; kingdom Bacillati; phylum Bacillota; genus Capillibacterium; species Capillibacterium thermochitinicola. Next base: position 920 of record NZ_JAAKDE010000005.1, on the reverse strand, counting down.
CCTATCCGGTTTCACTGCATAATGATGCCAACGCCGCCGGCTTTGCGGAAATCTGGTCCCATGATTTTCTCGCCAACTCCTTTTACCTGATGCTCAGCAACAATATTGGTGGTTCGGTTTTGATCAATGGTCAGATTTACAGCGGTGAAAATCTAAGAAGCGGAGAAATTGGTCACTTGAAAATTGTTCCCAACGGCAAGCAGTGCTACTGCGGGCAAAAAGGCTGCTTCGACGCCTACTGTGCGGCAACGGTTTTATCCAATCATACGGATGGCAATCTGGAAAAGTTCTTTGAAAAACTCCGTGCCAAAGACCCCCAGGCCGAAAAGATGTGGGATGAATACCTGGATAACCTGGCCCAAGCGGTCAGTAGTTTAAATATCCTGTTCGACAGCACCGTCATTCTCGGTGGTTATGTGGGCGAATATATCGAAGACTATCTGGATGATCTTAAGACAAGGACCGCAAAATTACATCCTTTTAACAACGACTCCGCGTATCTACAAGCCTGCAAATACAAAAAGCAAGCCATTGCCGCGGGTGCTGCCTTAAGCTATATTGATGAGTTCATCGCTTCCGTATAGGATCTTGCACCGAAAATACAAATATTTGGGGGATAAACAAGTGGAAAAAATTAAGCAAATGATTAACAGCAAACGGACGACGCTAGGGATTGAGTTGGGCTCAACGCGAATAAAGGCGGTGTTAATCGGTGAGGACCATACGCCCATTGCCACCGGAGGGCACACCTGGGAAAACAAATTGGAAAACGGCATCTGGACATATGACCTTGCTGAGGTGTGGACCGGGCTGCAAAACTGCTATCGCGACCTGGCGGACAAAGTCAGGCGGCAATTCAATGTCACGCTCACCAGTGTTGGCGCGATTGGCATCTCCGGCATGATGCACGGCTATCTTGT